>NZ_PIGG01000047.1:7500-33357 GCF_002924445.1 Minwuia thermotolerans | reverse complement strand
GGCATCCGGTTCAGCGCGCGGCCAGCCGGTCGTCCATTTGCTGCAGCAGGGCGGACATGCGCTTGTCCGCCCGGCCCGGATGCTTCGCCTCGCGGATGGCGTCCAGGTTCGCCGTGGCGTCGCCGACCACGACAACGCCGACCATGCCCATGCCGTAGTGGGGCAGGCACTTGTAGCCGTAGACACCCTCCTCGGTGAAGGTCACGGTGACCGGCTTGTTCATCCGGCCCTTGAAAGCCTCGGCATTGGCGGGAAGCATGGACCTGATGGTTTCCGCGTTGTGGCCCTTGTCGGTGGGCAGGAAGGTCACGGTATCGCCTGGCTGGACCTCCAGATAGGCGGGCTCGAAGACCATCATGCCGTCCGCGCCGCGGTTCAGCATCTTGACCTCGAAGTCGGCGGCCGCGGCGGGCTGTACGGCGGCGGCGAGGAGACCGCCCAGCATGGCGGCGGCGATCAGGGTGCGTTTCATCTCGGGGTTCCTTTCGTCAATTGTCTTCGTGGAAAGGGGCGGCGGCCCCGCGGGAGCGAGGGGGGAGTGCGGGGCCGCCGGGGCGCAGCCGGTCAGTGACCGGCCATGCTGAGCTTCATGTCGCCGGTGTCGTAGATCTCCGGATTTTTCGGACCCTCGACCTCGATCTCCGCGACCAGGCCGCGCTCCAGCCTCGAGAGGGCGTGGTCGACGAGCAGATATCGGCCGGGAACGTCGAAGGTGACGTCGGCGACGGTCGCCCCGCCGGGCGCGACAGACACGGTCTGGACATCGGTGATCGGCGCCGTGTTGAGCGAGCCGTAATCGTAGACCCGGTCCATGATCTCGCCGATGACGTGGAAGCTGGAGGTCTTGTTGGGGCCGCCGACGCCGAAGTAGATGCGGACGGTCTCGCCGACCTTCGCCTTCATGGCGTTGGCGCCGGTCAGCGCCCCGGCAGCGCCGTTGAAAACGTAATACTCCGGATCCTCGTCCAGCAGCTTGTCATAGTCGGTCATCGCCTCGCCCGCCTCGCCGGGGGCCAGATCGGTGTAGATCTCGCCCTGCATGACGTAGAGTTCCCGGTCGACCTTCGGCAGACTTTCGGCAGGTTCCACCAGGATCATGCCGTACATGCCGGCCTGGATGTGGTCGGCGACCATCGGCGTGGCGCAGTGGTAGACGTAGATGCCGGGCTTCATCGCCTTGAAGGTGAAGCCGGTCTCGTCGCCGGGCGCGGTCTGGGTGGCGACGGCGCCACCGCCGGGACCGGTCACGGCGTGGAAGTCCACCGAGTGCATCATCATGCTGTCCTCGGCGTTCTTCAGCGTCACCTCCACGGTGTCGCCGGCGCGGACACGGACGAAGGGACCGGGGACCTTGCCGTTGAACGTCCAGTAGCGGAAGGTCGTGCCGTCGGCCAGTTCGGCCTCGAGTTCGACCGTGACCAGTTCGACCTTCACGGTCTCCGCATGGTCGCGGGCGATCGGGCCCGGCAGGGCGGCCGGATCCAGCGCGATGGCCACCGGGTTGATGGCGTCGGCGTCGGTCGCCTTGTCGGCGGCAGCGGCGTCGGCGCCGAGGGAAAGCCCGGCAACGACCGCGATCATGCTGGCGGTGCCGAGAAGAGCATTACGAAACGTGCTCATTTGCGTTCTCCTAGACGCTTGTGGTTGGTGACAACGCCGCCAACCTAGGCATCGCGGGCGAAGGCCGAATTGCGCTGCAACAAACTTCGGCGAAGTTCGTTCGCCGATGCGAAAAAGGGAGGTGAAGGGCCATGGATACGGAGACGCGGGTCGGTCTGCTGAAGCCTGTCGGGCTGTTCCGCAGCCTGAATGGCGCGGCGCTGACGGCGCTGGCGGAAGCCGCGCGCGAGCATGTGGTGCCGCGCGGGGAGGCCATGTTCCAGCAGGGCGACGAGGCGACCCATGGCTATGTCCTGGCCTGGGGCCGCGTCCGCCTGGACCAGGTGACGGCGGAGGGTCAGAACATCGTCATCCGCCATCTGGGACCGGGCGACATGGTGGGCATGGTCGCCGTGTTCCGGCGCATGCCCTTTCCCGCCACGCCCGTGGCGCTGGAGGACTGCATGGCGCTGGGCTGGGGCGCGGGCCGCTTTGCCGAGCTGATGGCGGCCTATCCGCCCATCGCGCAGAACGCCATCGCCGCCGTCGGCGGCCGCATCGAGGAATTGCAGAGCCGGCTGCAGGAGGTCGCCACCCAGCGCGTGGAGCAGCGCATCGCCGCGACCCTGCTCCGCCTGGCCAATCAGGCTGGCAGGAAGACGGATGCGGGCGTCGAGATTCCCTTCGCGCTGTCGCGCCAGGATCTGGCGGAGATGACCGCGACGACCCTGCACACGGTCAGCCGCACGCTCTCCGCCTGGGATCAGGAGGGCGTGGTCGACTCCCGCCGCTCCAGCCATCTGGTCATCCGCCAGCCGCACCGCCTGGTCGAGATCGCCGGCCACGCCTGAGCCAGACTTGCGCCGGCGCAAATCGCGCCCGCCCGCGCGCCACTATTCTCCTCTCCGCAACCCCTCGGAGGACGAGACGCCATGACACCTGGGGAGATCGAGACCCTGCCCATCGCGGAACTGATCCGGCGCGCGCCCGAGACGGCCCGCGTCTTCCTGTCCCACCGCATGTCCTGCCCCGGCTGCCTGATGGCGCCGTTCATGACCGTCGACGACGCGGCCGGGGAGTATCAGGTCGACGCCGAGACCCTGAAGCGGGATCTGATCCGCGCCATCGAGGCGGAGGAGGCCCTGCAATGACCGAAGCACGCACCGCGATCCCACGCTACCGTCCGACCCGCGCGCCGGCGGTGCTGGCGCAGGGCTTCCGGCCCTTCTTCCTGCTGGCCGGCCTCTATGGCGGCGGCGTGCTGCTGGTCTGGACGGCGATGCTGCACGGCGGCTTCGCGCCGGCGACCGCTTTCGACGCCGTCGCCTGGCACGCCCACGAGATGCTTTACGGCTTCACCATGGCCGTGATCGCCGGCTTCCTGCTGACCGCCATCCCCAACTGGACCGGCCGGATGCCGCTGCAGGGCCTGCCGCTGCTCGGCCTTGTCGCGCTCTGGGCTCTCGGGCGCGTGGCGGTGTGGTGCTCGGACGCGATCGGCGCGGGCGCGGCAATGGCCCTCGATCTCGCCTTTCCCGCCGTCTTCATCGCCGTCGTGCTCAGGGAGATCGTGGCCGGCCGGAACTGGCGCAACCTGCCCATGGTCGCCGCGCTGACGGCGTTCACGGCCGGCAACGTCCTGATGCACCTGGAAGCTGCGGGCTGGCTTGGCACGGACGGCGCAGGCGCGCGGCTCGGCCTTGCGGTCCCGGTGGCCCTGATCACCCTGGTCGGCGGGCGCATCGTGCCGAGCTTTACCCGCAACTGGCTGGTCAGGCGGGGCGCGCCGCGCCTGCCCGCATCCTTCGGGACCGTCGACCGGGCGGCGATGATCCTGACCCTGCTCGCGCTCGCCGCCTTCGTCATCGTGCCTGAAGGGCCGGCGGTCGCAGCCGCCGCCTTCGCCGCGGCCGCCGCCCAGGCATTCAGGCTGGCGCGCTGGCGCGGCATGGCCACCTGGACCGAGCCGCTGGTGGTCGTCCTCCACCTCGCCTATGCGTGGATTCCGGCGGGCCTCGCGCTGCTGGGTCTCGCCGCCGCCCTGCCCTCGTTCGTGCCGGGAACCGCCGCCGTCCACGCCTTTGGCGCCGGCGCGGTGGGGGCGATGACCCTCGCGGTCATGACCCGCGCGACGCTGGGCCACACCGGCCGCGGCCTGCAGGCGGGCCGGGGCACCGCCCTGCTCTACGCCGCCGTCCTCGCCGCCGGACTGAGCCGCGTCGCCGCGGCGCTGCTGCCGGAACAGGCGATCGCGCTGTTCAGCGTCTCCGCCCTGGGCTGGGCGGTGGCGTTCCTGGGCTTCGCCCTGCTCTATGGCCGCGCGCTGACCACGCGGCGCCGCACGGCCGGCGCCTGACGGACGCGCGGCCGCACCGTTCCGGGTGCGGCGGATAATCCGTGGACAACCCCCCGGACCAGTCGCTATTGCCGGCCCCGAAGCGGCAGCGACTACGGAGGAGACGGACATCACGTGGGCGAACTGACCCGGAGCCAGGTCGGACGGCGGCGCGAAGCGGTGGTTTCGCTGCCGTTCCGGACCGCCGGTTCCCGCATTCTGGCGGGTGCATGGCTCGATTTCGCCGGCGACCGGATCGCGCCGGCGCGCCGGGACATCGATCCCGCTCGGCTGGTCAAGGTGCTGCCCAACATCGTGATCCTGCAATACGCCGAGCCGGAGACGATCCGGTTCCGCCTCGCCGGCACGGACTTCTTCACCACCTTCGACCGGGAAATGACCGGACAGAGCTATCTGGAGCTCATCCCCCCGGACCAGCGCGAAGCCACGCGGCAGCGCCTGTTCACAATCGTCCGTCACCCCTGCGGCCTGCTCGCTGTGCTGGGCAGGGAAGGATCGGAGCATGACCGGGACCGCCTCGAATCCTTCGGCCTGCCGCTGCGCAACGAAGCCGGGGAGATCGAGTACACCATCCATCACGCCGATTATCTGGAGCCCGTTCGCGATATCGAACGGATCTCGATGGGCCGGATAAGGGCCATCAACGCGGCCTGGGTCGATATCGGCAGGGGTGTGCCGGGCCAGCACGCCCCGCTCTGATGGCGCACCGCGATCGCTGCGACAATTGATGGCACTGCGGCCGCCGCCGCGGCTCCCCACCTCTCGGGTAAACCCGGCCTCGGCGCCGGGAACGACCACGTACAAGAACAGAAATGAGGCGAACTCATGTTGGGCTGGGCCCTGCTCTTCTTCATCATCGCGATCATCGCGGCCGTGTTCGGTTTCGGTGGGATCGCATCCGCGTCCGCCGGCATCGCGCAGATCCTGTTCGTGATCTTCGTGATCCTGTTCATCCTGTCGCTGATCTTCGGCATCGTGCGCGGGCGAAGGCCCCGTTGACGCCCGGAATGATCCCGACAGCCGACGAAAGACAACAAGAACGGAGAATCCGCAATGGCTGACAAACACGATAACGAAACAACCGATCCCGCCGAACGCCGCGGCGCGAAGCACGGCAAGGGCGGCGGCATCGCTGCGGTCCTGGCGGTCGCTGTCATCGCGGTCGTCGCGATCTTCGCCGTGATCATGTACACCGGCGATGGCGACGACGTGGCCGTCGACACCGATATCCAGGAGAGCGGTCAGGCTCTGGATGAGGCGGCCGAGGAGAGCGGCGACGCGCTCGGCGAAGCCGCCGAAGACACCGGCGACGCCATCGATCAGGCTGCCGAAGAAACCGGCGAGGCCATGGACGAGGCGGCCGAGGAGACCGGCGAGGCGGTCGACGATCCCGCCGGCCAGTAAGTCTGCCGGAAACCGGGAGACGAAGGCCGCGGCGTATCAACGCCGCGGCCTTTTCCGTTGGTCTGCGGCCCCCCGGAGGCTCAGGCGGCCTTGCGCAGGAAGCGGCTGCCCAGGGTCTCGGCGATCTGCACGGTGTTCAGCGCCGCGCCCTTGCGCAGGTTGTCGGAGACCACCCACAGGTTCAGACCATTCTCGATCGTCCCGTCGTCGCGGATGCGGCTGATGAAGGTCGCGTAGTCGCCGACACAGTCGACCGGCGTGATGTACTGGTCGTCCTCGGGCCTGTCGACCACCATGCAGCCCGGCGCCTCGCGCAGCAGTTCGCGGCACTCGTCGGCCGAAAGCGGCTCTTCCAGTTCCAGGTTGATCGCCTCGGCATGGCCGACGAAGGTGGGCACCCGGACGCAGGTCGCCGTCAGCCGGATCTTGGGGTCGAGGATCTTCTTGGTCTCGACCGTCATCTTCCATTCCTCCCTGGTCGAGCCGTCCTCCAGGAAGATGTCGATATGGGGAATGACGTTGAAGGCGATTTGCCTGGTGAACTCCGCCGGCTCGGGCGACTGGTTCACGTAGATGCCCTTGGTCTGGTTGAACAGCTCGTCCATCGCCGCCTTGCCCGCGCCGGAAGTCGACTGATAGGTGGAGACGACGACGCGGCGGATGCGCGCCCGGTCGTGAATGGGCTTCAGCGCGACCACGAGCTGCGCCGTCGAGCAGTTCGGATTGGCGATGATGTTCTTCTTCGTGTACCCGGCCAGGGCGTCGGCATTGACCTCCGGCACCACCAGCGGGACATCGGGGTCCATGCGGAAGGCGGAACTGTTGTCGATGACGACGCAGCCCTTGGCCGCGGCCTTCGGCGCCCATTCCCGGGCTATGTCGCCGCCGGCCGAGAACAGCGCCATGTCGTAGCCGGCGAAATCGAACTCTTCCAGCGCGTGGGTCTTCAGGGTGCGGTCGCCGAAGGACACCGCCTTGCCCTTCGACTTGCGGCTGGCGACAGCGGCGACCTCGTCGGCAGGGAACATCCGCTCGTCCAGGATGTTCAGCATCTCGTGGCCCACATTGCCCGTGGCGCCCACGACGGCGACGCGATAGCCCATGATCAGACCCTTTCGGTTGCGGGGAATTGGAGCCAGCCTCTCTCGGGCCGGAGTGGCGTTACATACGTGCGCCCCCGGACGCAATCAAGCGGAGCGCCGCAGATTGTCTGGGCCCGGCTCAGCCGATGGCGTCGCCGCGCCGGATGCTGCCTGCCGAAAGCACCTCGGCGAACACGCCGCAGTCCATGTGACCGAAACCGGACTGCAGCACTTTCGGAATCTGCATGTCGCTTTCGCCCGTCGCCGGGTCGACATTGGTCGCCGCGCAGCGGTCGATCCGCTGGGTGATGCGCAACCGCGCGCCGCCGGCGTCGAGTTCGCTGCCGACCCAGTCGAACTCTGCCCAGGCGGGCAGTCCGTCGACATAGAGATTGCCGCGGAAGCGCCGGGGGTCGAGCGGCCGGCGCAGAACCCGCTCGATGTCGCGCAGCGTCTCCAGGTTGATGATCGAAAGCTCCGGCGCGCGGGCATCGGAGAAGATCTGGCCCTCCTCGCTGACGATCTTCGGCGGCGCATTGATTTCGTCGGCCAGAAAGGCGGAAAGGAACTGTTCGATGAGCTGCCGCCCGACCGGCTGCGAGAGGTTCCCGCGCGCCACCTGGCGGCCTTGGCGCTTCAGTGTGAGCACCATTTCCTCCGCGTCGAATTCCGCGGCGAGAGAGGCAAGCTTCGGGCAGTTCTTGAGTTGCAGGCAGTCCTTCCAGCCCAGATCGGCGACCGCCTTGCCGCCCGCCATGGCGGAACCCCGGGCAATCGCGAACATGCGGTCGAGCGGCACGCCCCCGGCGGGCGACACGTCGACGGAGTCGAGCTCCTGGCCCGACAGGCCCTTTACGGGAAAACGCAGGATTTGCACGATCTCGGCCATGGCGCGCGCAGCTTGTGCCGGCGGCGGATCGAAATCAAGAATCCGCCTGTCGCGATCTTGCGTCACCGTTACTGAATGACAACATATCGGGGGCAGGGTTGCCTGAGGGGACCCTGTGTAGTGTGCAGCAACCCATCTTCGGACGCTGGCGGCGGGCCCCGTAAAGGGGGTGCCGGACGGCGGGCCGGAAAAAAGAGAGGGATTTCATGGATTTCGAGACCTACACCGAGCGGGCGCGCGGTTTCCTGCAGAGCGCCCAGGGCCTGGCGATCCGCGAGGGCCATCAGAAGTTCACCCCCGACCATATCCTCAAGGTGCTGCTCGACGACGAGCAGGGCATGGCCGCGCGCCTGATCGAGGCATCCGGGGGCAGCGCGAAACAGGCCCTGCAGCAGACCGAGATGGCGCTGGGCAAGCTGCCGAAGGTGGAAGGCGCCGGCGCGGGCCAGCTCTATCTGGACCAGCAGACGGCCAAGGTCTTCGAACAGGCGGAGCAGGCCGCGAAGAAGGCGGGCGACAAGTTCGTCACCGCCGAGATGCTGCTGGTGGCGCTCGCCGTATCCGGCGAGACGCTGAAGAAGGCCGGCGTCAGCCCCCAGGGCCTCAACCAGGCGATCAACGACATGCGCAAGGGCCGCACCGCCGACACCGCCTCGGCCGAGGAGGGCTATGACGCGCTGAAGCGCTATGCCCGCGACCTGACCGAGGCCGCGCGCGAGGGCAAGCTGGACCCGGTGATCGGCCGCGATGACGAGATCCGCCGCGCCATCCAGGTTCTGTCCCGCCGCACCAAGAACAACCCCGTGCTGATCGGCGATCCCGGCGTCGGCAAGACCGCCATCGCCGAGGGCCTGGCGCGCCGCATCGTCGACGGCGACGTCCCCGAGAGCCTGAAGAACAAGCGCCTTATGGTACTCGACCTGGGCGCCATGATCGCCGGCGCGAAGTACCGCGGCGAGTTCGAGGAGCGCATGAAGGCCGTGCTGCAGGAAGTGCAGTCGGCGGCCGGCGAGATCGTGCTGTTCATCGACGAACTGCACACGCTGGTCGGCGCGGGCAAGGCGGACGGCGCCATGGACGCGTCGAACCTGCTGAAGCCGGCGCTGGCGCGCGGCGAACTGCATTGCCTCGGCGCCACCACGCTGGACGAATACCGAAAGTACATCGAGAAGGACGCTGCCCTGGCGCGGCGCTTCCAGCCCGTCTTCATCTCCGAGCCGACGGTGGAGGACACCATCTCCATCCTGCGCGGTCTGAAGGAGAAGTACGAGGTCCATCACGGCGTCCGCATCTCGGATTCCGCCCTCGTGGCGGCGGCGATGCTGTCGAACCGCTACATCACCGACCGCTTCCTGCCCGACAAGGCGATCGACCTGGTCGACGAGGCCTCCAGCCGCGTGCGCATGGAGGTCGACAGCAAGCCCGAGGCGCTGGAACTGCTCGACCGCCGGGTGATCCAGCTCAAGATCGAGCGCGAGGCGCTGAAAAAGGAAACCGACCAGGCGTCGAAGGACCGCCTCGAGAAGCTCGAGGACGAATTGTTCGACCTGGAGGAGCAGTCCCGCGCCGAGACCGAGGCCTGGGAGGCCGCCAAGGCCAAGCTGGGCGAGGCGCAGCATGTCAAGGAAGAGCTCGAGCAGGCCCGAAACGAGGTCGAGGACGCCAAGCGCCGCGGCGACCTGGCCCGCGCCGGCGAGCTGACCTACGGGCGGATTCCGGACCTGGAACGCCGGCTGCAGGAGGCCGAGGGCCGCTGCGCGCCGGCTTCGGTCCGCGAAAGCGTGACCGAGGAGGACGTCGCCACCGTCGTCAGCCGCTGGACCGGCGTGCCGGTCGAGAAGATGCTGGCCGGGGAGCGCGAGAAGCTGCTGGAGATGGAGAAGCGCATCGGCGCCCGCGTCATCGGCCAGGAGGAGGCGATCAAGGCGGTCAGCCACGCCGTCCGCCGTTCCCGCGCCGGGCTGCAGGATCCGAACCGGCCCATGGGCTCGTTCCTGTTCCTGGGCCCGACCGGCGTCGGCAAGACCGAGTTGACCAAGGCGCTGGCCGAGTTCCTGTTCGACGACGACCAGGCGATGGTCCGCATCGACATGTCGGAGTACATGGAAAAGCATGCCGTCGCGCGGCTGATCGGCGCGCCTCCGGGCTATGTCGGCTATGACGAGGGCGGCGCGCTGACCGAGGCGGTTCGCCGCCGGCCCTATCAGGTCGTGCTGTTCGACGAGGTCGAGAAGGCCCATCCTGACGTCTTCAACGTGTTGCTGCAGGTGCTGGACGACGGCCGGCTGACCGACGGCCAGGGCCGGACCATCGACTTCAAGAACACCATCATCATCATGACCTCCAACCTGGGCAGCGAGTTCCTCGCCGGTCAGAAGGAGGGCGAGGATGTCGATCTGGTCGAGGGTCAGGTCATGAACGTGGTCCGCGGCCATTTCCGGCCGGAGTTCCTCAACCGCCTGGACGAGATCATCCTGTTCCACAGGCTCTCGCGGGCGCACATGAGCGGGATCGTGGAGATCCAGCTCCGGCACCTGGAGAAGCTGCTGGCCGACCGGAAGATCGGTCTCGAGCTGGACGAGGCGGCCAGGGCATGGCTGGCCGACGCCGGCTACGATCCGGTCTACGGCGCCAGGCCGCTCAAGCGGGTGATCCAGCGCCGGCTGCAGAATCCGCTGGCGGAGGCCATCCTGTCAGGCGAGATCGCCGACGGCGAGACCGTCCGCGTCTCGGCGGGCGAGAACGGCCTGACCATCAACGAGAAGCTGGTCGAGGCGGCCTAACGGATCGGCGTGCGGGGAATGGCCACGGGCCGGCCCCGCACGCCTTCCGATTCTCCTCGGAACAGCACCTATCCGCCGTCCGCGGCCACGCGCAGGAACACCACGCGGAAGCGAGCGCCGTCGTGCAGTTCCACATGGTGGGACGCTTCCGGCGGGATCGGCGAGTTCTCGCCCGCCCCCAGGTCGGCGGCGCGGCCGACCGGATCGGCGAAGACGCACCGCATCCGCCCCGCCAGCACCTCCAGCCGGCCCCAGGTTCCGGGCTTCGTCTCATGATCCTTCAGCAATCCGGCCGGGACCGTCGCCTGGTCGAAGACCGGCGTCTCCCGATACGGGGTGACGCCATCGGGCATTTCCAGCCGGTCGCAGCGCAGGCAGTCGAGCGTCTCGCCCAACATCGACGCGCGGCCGGCCTCGCTCTCGGCCCAGGGCCGTTCGACGAAGGGCGGGCGGTGCCGGACGTGCTGGCGGTGCCCGCAGTCGAGCCGGGCGAACCGTTCGCCCTTGTCGTCCAGGCCGAACCCGGTGATGCGTCGTTGCATCGGGTGACGATACAGCCTGAAGGGCCGGCTGTCAGGCCGGCTTGCGGTCCCGGTTCGCCTTGGCGCGGAGGCGGGAGAGAACTTGCTCCAGCCCGGCAGGATTGATGTTGCGGTATTCCTCGGCGATGCGGCCGACCACGCGTTCGATGAAGTCTTCGTCGGCGGCCGGGCTCTGTCGGCCGCGCGCGGCGCGCATCTCGTCGCGGGCAACGCGGAAGGCGTGGAACAACAGTGGCTCCAGCCCGCTCTGCTCGAACAGCCGCCGGAACGAATCGACGCCGGCGGCGTCCACCGCCGCCTCGACCTTGTCGCGGGGCCAGCGGGTGAGTTGCGCCATGCCGGCGATGAAGAACTGGTGGTCGCCGCTGGCCAGCACGCGCAGCATCAGGCTGGTCGACAGCCGGCCGGCGGCGTGCATGCGTTTCGCCAGGTCCTCGACGGCCTGCCAGTTGTCGGCGCCCCTGGCGAGCTGCACGATGGAACGCTCCCGGCCATGGACGACGAGGTCCTCGGCCAGAACGGCGGGCAGGTCGTGGCGGCGGATCAGCGTCTGCATCATCAGGTCGGCGACCGATTTCACGCACTGTTCGGTGACGGTGAGCGAAACCAGGCGCTCGGCCACTTCCAGCGGCAGGCCCGGCCGCGAGGCGACTGCGCCCATGACGTCGGTGCTGTCCTGAAAGCGGTCCACCGCGCGGTCCAGCACGCGCTCGCTCACCTCGGCGCCGGGGTTGCGGATCAGGATTCCGACCGCCTTTTCGGTGCCCTTCTCGACCAGCTTCTCGGCCACCGGCGCGCTGACGGCGCGACGTCCGGCGACGGCTTCCTGGAAATTGCCGCCGCGCTCGATCTGAACCAGAAGGTCGCGGTCGCCGAGCAGGGAGGAGAAACTGACGATGGGCAGCGCCACCTGCTCGACGTCGGCCAGCAGCCGCTCGACCATGGGCCGGGGCAGCCAGGGCGATTCGGCTATGTGCTCGGCCAGTCCCTTGCGCACGGATTCCACCGAGTCCGCGATCAGGCGGTCGATCATTTCCAGCGCGATCGTGAGTTCGCGCCTGTCGAGGCCCGAGCGCTGCATGAAACGTCCGAGCTGGGCCGAGACGGCGCCCTTCTGGTCCTCCGACAGCGCGCCGACCAGCGCCTGGACGTCGCCTTCCGAGATCATTTCGCTCATGGCTCGCGGTACTCCTGAACAGGCTTCACTCATGCCAGATGCGTGTTAATCCCCGCTTAACGACGTCAACGGGCCATGTTCCAATGCCGCCCGCACAGGGGAGAGAGACGCCATGGATTACGAACAGATCATCGTCGCCGACGAGGACGCGGTAACCACCGTGACGCTGAACCGGCCCGAGAAGCTCAACGCCTGGACCTACCAGATGCGCCGGGAGATGCACGACGCCATCTCCAAGGCGAACGACGACCGGGCGATCGGCGCGATCATCGTCACCGGCGCGGGGCGCGGCTTCTGCGCCGGCGCTGACATCGAGGACACCTTCAAGGCGCAGGCCGAAGGCAGGGACGTCAAGGGCAAGGACGTTGCCGGCGGCATCGACTGGGTGAAGTTCGTCCGCGAATCCAAGCCGCTGATCGCCGCCATCAACGGCGCGGCGGTCGGCGTGGGCCTGAGCCAGGTCCTCTCCTTCGACGTCATCATCGCCGCCCGTTCGGCGCGGATGGCCGCCCCTTTCGTCAAGGTCGGCGTGGTCCCGGAACTGGCCAGCTCGCACTTCCTGGTGCAACGCATGGGCTTCGGCCGGGCGAGCGAGTTCGCGCTTACCGGCCGCTTTCTCGACGCCACCGAGGCCGAGCAGTCGGGCCTGGTGGACCGGGTGGTGGGCGACGCCGACCTGATGCCCACGGCGCGGAAGATGGCGAAGACGATCGCCGCCAATCCCGACCGGCACCTGCGCTGGGCCAAGGAGCTGCTCACGCAGAACGGCTCGGAGACGGACCTCCGGCTGGTGCAGGACCGGGAGCAGGCGCTGCTGAAACAGGCCTATGAAAGCCCGGAGCACAAGGAGGCGATCGACGCCTTCCTCAACAAGCGCCAGCCGAATTTCCGTTAGGGGGAGCGCCGGTTCTTCGCTGATCTGATGGCGTCACCCCCGCCTTGTGCGGGGGTCCGGTCAACGGCCAAGCAGGTCCGGAAATCAGCGAAGGGCGGAATTGCCGAAGCAATCCGGATGCCCGCACGGAGGCGGGCATGACGTCAAGGGGCGCGCTTCCGCTCCTTACGCCTCCTCCAGCAGTCCATCGCGCAGCATCTCGTCGAGCGCGGCGTCGAGATCGGCGGCGATACGCTCGGGGCCGACCTCGGGGAACGCCTCGCGGAAGATGGCGAGCACCTCGGCGCGCGACATCGGCTCGGCCAGCAGGTTCCAGACGGCGGCGGCCATGCGGTCGAGATGGTAGATCTCCCCGTCCGCGGGGCGGACGAGGAAAAGGTCGCCCTCCATCTCGGATTCGACGACCCCTTCCGCCCGGCGAAGCCCGCTCATGCGCGCGCCTCCCGATCCAGCAGTTCCGCCGCCTGGAAGCTGTCGGCGTAGACCAGTTCGGTCCGGTCGACGGACTCGGCCAGTTCGCGGAGCCGCGCCAGCCGTTCCACCGGCGGCAGGTGCGCGGCGAAGGCGGTCGGCACCAGGCGCTTCACCGTCTCGCCGAGGCTGACGGGCCGGAACGCCGGAGCGCCTGCATCGTCGCGGCGGGAAAGCAGCACCAGGCGCCCGAGCGGCAGCCGCGTCCCGAAAGGCGTGCGCTCGTCCGGATGAAGCACGACATAGCGCATGCCGCTCTCGCGGGGGCCTTCCCGTTCTTCGGCGAAACGGCGGAAGGCGGCGGGCGCCTCGGCCGGGAGCGGATCCCTGAGCTTCGGCCTGAGCGCCAGCGCGAATCCGTCGAACCCCGCCGCCGTCCGGCCAACGGGCAGGCGGTCGTCCGTGAACAGCCGCCGCCCCAGCGCCGCCAGCGCCACCGACAGCGTGCTCTTGCCCGCCATCATGTCGCCCACCAGCACCGTCAGCCGGCCGCCGATCTCGACCGCGCCTGCGTGCAGGCAGATCCAGTCGGGCGAACGGGTGCAGAAGCTGTGGATGAGCGCGCCGATCAGGCCGTTGCCGCCCACCAGGCCGGCTGGAAAGACCAGGTCGCCCGTGTCGTAGAGTTCGGTCCGGAAGCGGAACCAGCGCTCGCCGGCCGGCTCCACCGCGATTTCCGGCGCGTCCGCCGGGCCGCTATCGGCGGCCGGCCAGTCGGGCGACTGGGCGCGCAGCGCCGCCATCAGGGGCGCGGCCCCGGCGACGCGGACCGGACCGGTCGGCGTCTCGAACCAGAGAGAGCCCCCGGCCCCGCTCACCGCTTTCCGCGGCGCTTCGGCCTGGCGCCTGCGGCGCGCTTCGGCGGGGTCAGGATGGGCGGCAGGTTGCCCGCCGCAACCTCCTTCAACAGCCGGACGTGCTTCGGCAGGGCGTCCTTCAGCGCGTAGTTCTTCAGCACGACGTCGCGGGCCGCCTCGCGCAACGGCTGCAGCTTCTCGCGATTGTCCAGCGCCTCCGCAATGCGGTCGGCCAACTGGTCGACGTCGAAGAAATCCACCAGCAGACCCTGCTTGCCGTCCCTGATCACCTCGCGCACCGGTTCGGTGTCCGACGAGACGATCAGACAGCCCGCCGCCATGCTCTCGATCAGCGACCAGGAAAGCACGAAGGGCACGGTCATGTAGACGTGGACATGGCTGGCCTGGAGGATCTTCAGGTAGTCGCCATAGGGCAGGAGCCCGGTGAAATGGATGCGGCTGGGATCGAGGTCCGTCTCCTCCAGCATCTTCTGCTTGAAGGTCTTGCCGTCGGGCAGCTTGCGGCCATAGGCGACGCGGTCCTGGCCGACGATCACGGCCTGCAGGTTGGGGCGGGTCTTCTGCAGCTTCGCCACTGCCTCGACGAACTGCGGGAAGCCGCGATAGGGCTCCATGCCGCGGGTGGCGTAGGTGACGATCTCGCCCGCGCCGGAGAGATCGAGATCGCCGACCTTCATCTTCGCATCCGGGTCGGGCTTGAAGAAGTCCGTGTCGACGCCGTCGTGCAGCACCGACAGCTTGTTGTGGAAGATCTTCGGGAACTGGTCGCGCTGGAACACCGTCGGGCAGAGGCCCCAGTCGCAATTGGCCAGGTCGAGCAGGATGGCCGCATTGCGGGTGCGGATGCGGCATTCGTCGTCGGCGCTGATCTGGTTGTCGGGCAGGAAGTCCGCGTCGGTGCCGTGCGCGTGGTAGTACCACTCGAAATAGCTGAGCAGCTTCGCCTCCGGGAAGGCGTCCTTGACGTAGAGCGTCGGGCCCCAGCCGGAATGGCCGCAGACCAGGTCGGGCCGGAAGCCGCGCTTTCGCAGCTCCATGCACATGCGGTAGACGGACTGGCCGTTCAGCACCGCCGATTCCAGGTTGCGCACGTAGTGGTGCGTGGCCTCGCGCACCTCCCGGGCCGGCTTGTAGTAGGCCTTGGTCACGCCCGGAATCTCGCCGGCCTTCGCCTGGGTGCCGAAGACGAGCTGATGGCCACCCTCGCGGGCCAGCTGCGTCGCCACATGGCGGTACTGCGCCGGAAAATTGTTGTGCAGAAACAGGACCCGCATGCCGCTCCCTCAGCCCTCGACCGGCGACAAGGCTTAGAGCGCTGGGCGTCCACGTCAATCCCCGCGCGCACGCCCGCGGCCGTTAACCGAAAATCAAAGCCCCCACGGTAGAACGGCGAACAGCCGGATGAACGCGTCCGGCGAGGATGGACACGGGAGTAGGTCGAGTATGCAGGTTCGCAGCGATCAGGAGATCCGGCTGGTCGACTATGCCGAACGGCTGTCGCGCCACGCCGAGGACCGCCTGGCGATCCACCTGCACTATGCCCGCCTGAAGCCGCACAACCGCCAGGAGCATCAGCTCCGCATCGCCGCCAACTGCCTGGAAGACCTGGTCAAGCGCTTCGACGGCCAGCTCTTCCGCCTGTCGACCGCCGATCAGGTGCTGGTGGTCAAGGGCGCGCTGACGCCCGACGTCGAGCCGGTGGTCGAGAAGCTGCGCCACCTTTTCGCCGCCGACCCGGCCACCCGTCCCGGTCCCGACGGCGACCGCTTCTGCGACTGGTACGACCTCACCGTCGACTACGAGGACTTCCTGGCCCATGCGCGCCGCCTGCTCGCCCGGGCCGAGGAGAAGCGCAAGGCCGAGGCCGAACAGATCGCCCGGTCCGGCGCGCCGCGCCGCGAGCGCAAGCAGATCCCCATCCAGCCCGAGCATCTCGGTCGGCTGGTGGAGCAGCTCGCCTCCATGGACATCTCCTCGCTGATGCGCCGCCAGCCCGTCTGCGCGCTGACGCCCGAGGGCGAGGCGCGGCCGGTCTTCAACGAGCTCTTCGTCTCCATCGGCGACCTGCAGCGCATGGTCATGCCCGACGTGCAGCTGGCCGCCAGCTCGGCGCTGTTCGCCTATCTGACCCAGTATCTCGACCAGCGCATCCTCAAGGCCCTGCCCGACATGGAAGCCTCGGTGCCGCTGTCGACCTCGATCAACATCAACGTCGAGACGATCCTGTCGCCGCAGTTCCTGGAGTTCGACCAGAAGCTGCGCGCCCAGACGAAGAAGACCATCATCCTGGAAGTGCAGCTTTCCGACGTGTTCCAGAACGTCGCCGGCTTCGCCTTCGCGCGCGACTTCGTGCGCGACCGCGGCTACCGCATCTGCCTCGACGGGCTGAACCACCTGACCCTGCCGCTGGTCGACAAGCGCCGGCTGGGCCTGGACATGCAGAAGATCCTCTGGGCCCCCGACGTCTGGGAACAGGGCGGCGAGGCCGAACGCAGGGAACTGGCCGAGGCCGTGCGCCGCGCCGGCCCGACGCGGCTGATCCTATGCCGCTGCGACAACGCCCACGCCGTCGAGTTCGGCCGCTCCATCGGCGTCAGCCTGTTCCAGGGCCGCTATGTCGACGCCCTGCTGTCGGAGCAGGCGGCCAACGCCCGCGTCGCCTGATCCGCCGCGACCGTTGCCCAGCCACCCGCCGGGACTTGCACCGCTGCCCCGCCTCCGCTTTGATCGATTCATGCGCAATGCAACCGAGGGGCGAGCCATGTTCGACCCGGCGCCGCCGGGCGGCGGTGAAACATCAGGCGACGGCCGTGCCGAGGTGCTGGCGACGCTCAAGCGGAACGTCTTCGGCGACCGCAAGGTCAAGTGCCTCCAAACCGCCTCCCCGCGGCCAGGGCACGAGGGTGGTGGCGTGGTGAAGGTTCATCATTGACTTAAGAAGTACAAATGACAAGATACGAAATAATCTCCTATCATCCATGCTTTTTTTACTGGGCTGGTGCTGCAACAATATTAATAACTGCTCATATATTGATATATTTTATTCATATACGAAAATTTTATAATATTGGTATAGAATATTCTATTTTTATACTTACGATTTATGATAAAAAAAGCGGACTGATCGGTATTTTGTGTCGTATATTACTTTGGTCTGGGGCCTCAATTCTTTGGGTTTCCCGTGAATGCCTCGTTACGGAGAAACTTTAAATCCTCTGGGCGCCCGACATCTGGGAACAGGGCGGCGAGGCCGAACGCAAGGAACTGGCCGAGGCCGTGGGTCGCGCCCTCCCGACCTGGCTGATCCTCTGCCGCTGCGACAACGCCCACGCCGTCGAGTTCGGCCGCTCCATCGGCGTCAGCCTGTTCCAGGGCCGCCATGTCGACGCCCTGCTGTCGGAACAGGCCGCCAACACCCTCATCGCCTGATCCAGAACCGTCAACCGCCGCTGTCCACCCGGCGCAGCAGCCACACGGTCACCGTTGTCCCCGCGTCCGGGGCGGAGCGGATGGTCAGCGCGCCGCCGTGCAGCTCGACCAGCATGCGCGAGAGCGGCAGTCCGAGCCCCGCGCCTGATTTCGCGGTGTGCGCGTCGCTGCGCACCACCTCGAAGGGCTGCAGCACGCGCTCCCGGTCGGCCTCGGCGATGCCGGGACCCTGATCGGCGATCCCGATCGTGACACCCGTCCCGTCGCCCTGCGCGCGGGCGCTGACCACGCCGCCCTCGGGGCTGAACTTCACCGCGTTGGACAGCAGGTTGTGCAGCACCTGGCGCAGCGCGCCGCGGTCCGCCTCGATGACCAGATCGCCGTCGGGCGCGGCGACCTCGACCTGCGCGCCGGCCTGCGCCGCGGCGTCGGCGAAATCGGCCGCCGTCTCCGCCAGCAGTTCGCCCGCGTCCAGCGTCTCGGTCTCGAGGCGGAACTTGCCGCTCTCGATCCGCGCGATGCCCAGCACGTCGTCCACCAGCTTCAGCATGTTGCGGCTGCTGTCATGGATGTCGGTGGCGTAGTCGCGGTAGGTCGGCGGCGAGACCGGGCCCAGCATCTCCTTCGAGATCATCTCCGAGAAGCCCATGATGGCGTTGAGCGGCGTGCGCAGTTCGTGGCTCATCCCGGCCATGAAGCTGTTGCGGGTGTCGTTGAGCTCCTCGGCGAGCAGGAGCTGCTTCTGCTGGCGCCGGAGCCCCAGGGCCAGGGCGATGGCGAAATAGAGCGTGGCGACGGCGCAGCCGATGGCGGTGAGATAGTGGTTGATCGGGTGGTAGGGCGCGAGGTCGAGCACCCTGAGATAGAGGAACACCGCTGTCAGCTGGCTGAAGCCCCAGCCGAAGGCGACGACGCGGGCGCGGTCGGAGCCGCGGAACGACAGGTAGATGGCGAGACCGAAGACGAAGATCGCCCCCGGCCCGGCGACGAAGGCGATCAGCGCCGCGCCGACCGGAGCCGGCAGCACCGGCGCCAGCGAGGTCAGCAGCCCCACCGCCACCAGCAGGCGCATGATGGTGTCCACGCGCGGATGGCGCTCCGGCGTGCCGAGATAGCGCTGGAAGAAGCGCACGCCCGAGGCGAACAGCAGCCCCTGCAGCACGAAGAAGAGTGGATTGGCGTATTCCCAGCCGCCGGGCCAGAACCAGATCTGGCCCATGCCCGAGGCGACCGCGACATAGCCGGCATAGGCCAGGCTGAAGGGGATGAAGTCCAGATAGGCCTTGTCGCGCACGGTCAGGAAGACCGTGAAGACGTACATGCAGACCGCCAGCACGGCCCCGAACAGCGCGCCGAACAGCAGGTGGTCGCGCAGCACCATTCGCTCGAAGCCCTTCTCCGAATAGAGCTTCAACGGCGCCAGCACGACCGACGTGGTCGTCACCTGCAGGTAATACACCGCCGTCCCGCCCGCGGCCACGTCCACGGGGAATGCCGGGAAGTGGCTGGCCGGCAGGCTGCGGTCCAGCGGCGCGCTGTCGCCGCGCTGACGGATGACCGGGGCGCCGACCTCGTCGTAGCCGTGGAACAGGATGCGGTCGATATAGGGAAACTTGTAGACCAGCACGCCATCGAAGGGCCGGGCCGCGTCATTGGCCACCTCGACGCGGAGCCAGACCGGCTCGGCGCGGAAGCCGAGATGCAGTTCGTCGCCCTCCGCCATGCGCCATTCCGGCGCGGCGGCGGGCCGCCAGACGCCGTCGGCCGCCGTCAACTCCATCGGCCCGACATGATAGGAAACGGCGAGGCCGCGTTCTTTGGCCGGAGCCCCGGTCGCGTCCATGCGCATCGCGGAATGGATCAGCAAAGCCGCCAGCAGTGCGAGCGCGACCGCGCCGGTGACGCGTCCCGCATGCGGAATTCGGACGCGCCAAAGCCGTCGCAATGGGAAGCCGATTCGCCGGGCCATTGGGGCAGCATAGTCGCGGCCGTGCGGGCCGGACAGGCGCTAGACGATGGGCCGGCCGGAAAGGAAGTCGTCGCGTTCGTAGACCTGCGCCGGCAGGGGCCGGGTCACCGGCTGGGCCAGCGCCGGCCCGGAGATGAAGTCGATGTCGGCGTTCAGCATGTGGTGGACCACGTCGCGGTTGTCGACCAGGCCGACGAAGGACCGCCGGCGGCCGGCGCGGCACTCCCGGGCGAACTGCGCGGCGTGATCGCCCGCCGTCTCGGTGGCGAGGCTCTGCAGGCAGACCACGCCCACGTCATAGTTCAGCGCCTTGCGCCAGTCGCCACCCTGACCGCTGAACGCCATGGTCATGGAGAAGCAGTTCCGCCGCAGGGTCTGGACAACGTCCCGGAGCCGGCCGTCGGGCGCGTCGGGCGGAATGTCCCATACCGTGAGCAGCAGTTGGCGCCGCTGCGCCTCCGGCATGCGGCCGATGGCCGTCGCCATCCGCGACAGGCGGCGGGTACTGCGCAGCGCGGCATAGGGAACCGAGAACGAGACGAAGCCCGCGCCGCCGGACTCTCGCAGGGTCTCGAGGCCGATGCCGACATGCATGAGCTGGTCGAGATAGATGTCGGTCACCATCCCGTCCTCGAAGCAGGAACTCGGAATGGACCGTGCGCCCACCAGCAGCCGCCCGTGAACCTCCCGCGCCGGCAGGGCTGCGGAGGCGGCGATGGCCTGATTGCGCATGTCCCAGACCGGCAGATAGACGGTATGGAACGCCAGTATCTCCGCCTCGCGGTCGCCGGGCGCCCTGGCGGTCGGACTGAAGATCAGGGGCCGGCCGGCACCGCTCCAGTCGAAGCCCTGGTCGATGATCTCGGCGCAGGCGTCGGGCCGGACGATCGACGCAAGGCTCGCCGACATCCGCCGCGGCGCGAGCGGCAAAGGCGGCGGCACATCCCCCGCCAGGGTCGCGGCATCGTCCAGCGGCTCGAACCGGAGCCGGCCCTCCGCGACCTCCTGCAGCACGTAGCATTCCATGCTCTCCGCACCCTCTTCGCCGAGCAGCTTGACGCCGGCGCGGCGGACATCGGCGCGGAATCGGTCAATGCGTCCGGCGCCGTGCCGTGTGCAGACGACGACCAGCAGACTGGGCGAGATCCAGAACAGGCTGCCCCGCGCACCGGCGAGCACGCGCGCATGGGGTTTCAGATACTCGCGCAGCCGCGCGAGTATGCCGGCGGCCGCCTTCGGGTACAGACGTCTGACGCCGTCGAGCGCCAGCAGGAAGGTGTGATCGGTGAACGTGCCGACATGGGATTCCATGGCCGGCAGAAGTTCGTGAAGGATCGAGCGGCCGGATGAACGGCCGGCGCCGGGCCGCACCACCATGGCGCCCAGACCGGCCCGCTTCACCGTGAACGCGCCGTCCTCGGGCTGGTCCAGTTCGAGCAGGAGCGACCTCGCCACAGGGTCGGCGAGCCGCTCCGAAGCCCCGGATACGCCCGCCTCATCCATACCGTTTCACTCCTACGCTGAGTCGGCCGCGACGCACTGTTGGCCGGCCGGACGCATGGATCCGGACTTGCTGCTTCGGAATCCGGGAAGGGAACCGCTCGATGGCCTTCAACCTAGGCGGGCAGGCTTAAGCCACGGTAAAGAAATCAGGTCACTTATCCGGGCGCTGCCATGCACAGTGTGCAGAACTCATTCCGGGGACGTGACGGCGGCCCGGTTTTCCGCCGCGCCGAAACGCCCGGCGCGGGGCCTCGCCATAGCGGGCCGTCCTCCCTATCTTCGGGTCGAGGAACGACAGGAGCAGTCAAGGATGAGCAGGACCTACCAGAAGACCGACGAGGCGCTCGGCCGGCTCGACCGCATGCAGTACGCGGTCACGCAGGAGGACATGACCGAACCGCCCTTCCGCAACCAGTTCTGGGACCACAAGGAAGCCGGCATCTATGTCGAGGTGGTCAGCGGGGAGCCGCTCTTCGCCTCGTCGCAGAAGTTCGATTCGGCCTGCGGCTGGCCGAGCTATTTCGAGCCGCTGGAGCCCGACAACATCGTCGAGATCAAGGACACCAGTCACGGCATGATCCGAACCGAGGTGCGCTCGAAGCATGGCGATTCGCATCTCGGTCACGTATTCCCCGACGGACCGCCGCCGACGGGGCTGCGCTACTGCATCAATTCCGCGTCGATGCGCTTCATCCCCGTGGCCGACCTGGAGAAGGAAGGCTACGGCGAATACGCAAGGCTGTTCGGGAAGAAATAGGAGTGTTCGTCGTTACCCGGGCACGGCCGGGCCGGTCAACCCCCGCCCTGCCCCTCCCCCTTCGGGGAAGAGGGAGGGCGGCCCGGCAAATGCCGGGCCGGGCCGGAGATATCCTCAGGCGGACGGACTACGCGCTGATCTTCTGACGCCGGGGCCGGGCCGGGCCGCGGCCTTCGCCGCCGCGCGACTCGCGGCGGTCGCCGCCGTCATGGCTCCCGCGCGGCGGGCGCGGCCCGCCCTTGCGGTGATTGGCGCCGCGCTGGCCGCCGGGCTTGCGGGTCTTGCCCGGGCCGGAGCGCTCGCGGCGCGGCGCGGGCGGCGTGTCGGTCAGTTCGCCGGCATCGTTGAAGGTGCCGCCGATGACCCGCTCGATGTCCCTCAGCAGGCCGCGCTCCTCGCCGTCGCAGAAGGAGATGGCGATGCCGCTCGCACCGGCGCGCGCCGTGCGGCCGATACGGTGGACATAGGCCTCCGGCACGTTGGGCAGCTCGAAGTTGATGACGTGGGTGATGCCGTCGACATCGATGCCGCGCGCGGCGACGTCGGTCGCCACCAGCACCGCGACCTTGCCGTCACGGAAACGCGACAGCGCCTTCTCCCGCTGGGACTGGTTCTTGTTGCCGTGGATCGCCGTCGAGGCGATGCCGGCCTTCTCGAGGTAGGTCGACAGCTTCTCGGCGCCGTGCTTGGTGCGCGCGAAGACGATCGCGCGGCCGACCTGCCGGTCCTCGATCAGCTCCACGAGACGCTGACGCTTGTCGCGGGCGTCGACATAGACGACTTCCTGGGCGATACGCTCCGCCGGCCGGTCGGCCTGGGCCACGGCGATCTCCGCCGGGTCGTTCAGGAAGTCCTGCGCCAGGGCGCGGATCTGCCTGGGCATGGTGGCCGAGAGCAGGATGGTCTGCGGATCGGCCGGCACCTTCTGCAGGATGCGGCGGATGGCGGGCATGAAGCCCATGTCCATCATCTGGTCGGCCTCGTCGAGGATGATGTTGGCGACGCCGTCGAGACGGATGACGCCGGTGGACATATGGTCCTCCAGCCGGCCGGGGGTCGCGACCAGGATGTCGACGCCGCCGGCCATCTGCCGGATCTGCGGACCGGGGCGGACGCCGCCGACGACCAGGGCGACCGAGGGCCGGATCTTGCGGCCATAGGTGCGGATCGCCTCGACGATCTGATTGGCCAGCTCACGCGTCGGCGCCAGGATCAGCGTCGTGCAGGTCTTCGGCCGGGGCGCGCGGCGTTCGTCCGCGATGCGGGAGAGCAGCGGCAGCACATAGGCCGCGGTCTTGCCGGTGCCGGTCTGGGCGGTGCCGAGCACGTCGCGACCGGCCAGCACGGCCGGAATCACTTCGGCCTGGATCGGGGTGGGAATCGTGTAGCCTTCGGCTTCCACAGCGCGAAGGACGGACTCGGCGAGGCCGAGTTCATTGAACTGGGTCAAGTACTTACTTTCTGCATGCGGCCGTGTGCCCATGCCGTGATCGGCACGGGGCGGCCTGTTCGGTTCAAGGGTAGCGAGCCTGGCGCGGAACGGCTCCTCAAGTGACTGCGCGTCACCGCGCTCCCCGGCCGCGCCGCCCTTTCACTCAGGTCCTACGCGCCGCCGGTCCGATGCCGCGACGAACGGGTCGTCATCCACGAACGGCATCCATGGGCGGGACAGACCATGTTTCGGCATGGCGCGCAAGCGGTTTCTTTTGCGCCGCAGCATTGCATGGCAGGCGTGCTGCACGCGCGCTGTTGGCAAGCCGCGCGCGACCCCCGACAATCGCAGCCGCAGATTCGCGGACGGGGAGGACGACATGCGCGCCTGGGAAATCACGACGGCCGAGGGCATCGACGGCCTAAAGCTGGCCGAAAGGCCGACGCCGGAGCCTGGACCGGGCGAGGTCCGGATCAGGATGACGGCCAACTCGATCAACTACCGCGACCTGATGACGGTGGAACACGCCGCCGCACGCGGCCTGCAGCTGCCCTTCATCCCCAACTCCGACGGGGCCGGCGTGGTCTCGGCCGTAGGTCATGGCGCCCCGTACCGGGAGGGCGACCGGGTGACCTCCTGCTTCTTCTCCGACTGGGACGCGGGCGAGATCGGCCCGGACACCATGAATTCGGCGCTGGGCGGCGCCCGGCCCGGCGTGCTGGCGGAAGAGGTCGTGCTGCCCGCCCGCGGCGTGATCCCGACGCCGGCGCATCTTTCCGACGCCGAGGCGGCGACCCTGCCCTGCGCGGCGCTGACCGCCTGGCACGCGCTGACCCAGCCGCGCCCGGTGCTGGCCGGCGAGACCGTGCTGCTGCTCGGCACCGGCGGCGTCTCCGTCTTCGCGCAGCAGTTCTGCCGCATCATGGGCGCCAGTACCATCGTCACCTCGTCCTCGGACGCCAAGCTCGCCCGCATGAAGGAACTGGGCGCGGACGGGACCGTCAACTATCGCGACAACCCGGACTGGGACCGCGAGGTGCTGGAGATGACCGGCGGCATCGGCGTCGACCGCGCCGTCGAGGTCGGCGGGCCGGGCACCTTCGACCGCTCCGTGAACGCCACCCGCGTCGGCGGCATCATCGGCCTGATCGGCATCCTCACCGGCGCCGGCGGCCAGGTGCACCCGACCAACTTCATGCGCAAGTCGATCACCGTGCGCGGCATCTATGTCGGCAGCCGCGCCATGTTCGCCGACATGAACCGCGCCATCGAACGCCACGGCCTGAAACCGGTGATCGACGACGATTTCGCCTTCGAGGCCGCGCCCCAGGCCTACCGCGCCATGCGCGCCGCCGGCCATTTCGGCAAGCTGGCGATCCGGGTGGGGAAATAGCGTCTCCCTTCGACGTCCGGCGTCCTCTGCGCCACATGCGGGGCCCCCGCCGCGCGGCGCCGCTTGGCAGAAACGGCCGGCCCGGGCACAATACTCTCCGGTAGATTGCGATCACCGGGGAGAGCGACATGAGCCAGATGACCTTCGAGCCCTTGGAGGGTGTCACCTTCGGGGCGCGCGTGCACGGCGTGAAGCTGACTGCGATGGACGATGCGGCGTTCCGCGAACTCCATGACAACTGGCTGGAATACGGCCTGCTGATCGTGCCGGAGCAGTTCCTGACGAGGGAGGAGCAGATCGCCTTCGCCAGGCGCTTCGGCGATCTGGAGTTCGAGATCGCCGAGATCGGCAACATGCGCGACGACGGCTCGCTCCGGCCCGACGACGGCAGCGACGAGATGATGAAGATCAACCGCGGCAACATGGGCTGGCACCACGACAGCACCTACATGCCCGTGCAGGCCAAGGGCGCGGTGTTTTCCGCCGAGATCGTCCCGCAGGAGGGCGGCGCCACCGGCTTCGCCGACATGCGCGCGGCCTATGACGAGCTCGACGACGCCACGAAGGCGCGCATCGAGAATCTCCGGGCGCATCATTCGCTGCACCACTCCCAGGCCAAGGTGGGCCACAAGACGAAACCCGTGAAGGACGGCAAGGTGAACGCCGGCGGGACCTTCGGCGGCTACGGCCTGCATGACGGGCCGGTGTCGATCCGGCCGCTGGTCAAGGTCCATCCGGAGACGGGCCGGAAGAACCTTCTGGTCGGCCGTCACGCCTATGACATCATCGGCATGTCGTCGGAGGAGTCCGAGAAGCTGCTGCAAGATCTCGTCGACTTCGCCTGCCAGCCGCCGCGCATCTATCACCACCAGTGGGCGCCCGGCGACGCGGTGATCTGGGACAACCGGCGGCTGATGCACCAGGCCACCCCCTGGCCCTTCGATCAGGCGCGGCGCATGTGGCACAGCCGGATCGCCGGCGATCCGGAAACCGAAGCGGCGATGGCGGCCTGAGCGGCGGACCGGCCGAAATCTAGGCGGGGCGGCCTTCCCGGAGGCGCGCCTCGATCGCGGCAGCCGCGGCCGTGAGCTTTTCCAGCAGATGCGCCTTCTTCCCCGGCTCCCTGAGGCGCGCCGGCGAGAGCGAGATGTTCGCCGCCGCGATGACCCGGCCGGTGGCGGCGCGAATCGGCACGGCGACGCCCGCGATGCCTTCCTCCAGCTCGCGGTAGACCATGGACCAGCCCTGGGCGCGGTCGCGCTCGATGGCGGCCCGCAGACCATCCGGATCCGTGATTGTCCACGGCGTGAACGCCTCCAGTTTCGCCGACGCCAGATAGCCGCCGAGGTCGCGCTCCG
>NZ_PIGG01000046.1 GCF_002924445.1 Minwuia thermotolerans | reverse complement strand
CTCACATGGGGAATGGTTGGTCAAGGCACGGTTCAGTTTGCTTCGTGCATAGCACTCCTTCCAGGCTGTTGGGATCCAGGTCCGAGCCCTTTCCAATGACTCGGCCCGTTTCCGGACCGATCAAACTCACATCCGGTCGCCGGTCGAGCCGGCTGCACCAATATCCCGCTTTCTGCGGTGGAGGCTCAGGAGGACGGAGCCACTCTTCAACACGGCTATTTCAGCCAAATGATTGTTCGGTCCGTCCACCTGGATCCGGCAAGGCTGATCAGGCCCTGCGGAACAGGATCAGAGGGTAAAGCGGCTTGCTAGGTTGCGCTCATGATCGCGCCCTCTGGAACAACGCCCGTAGTCACAAACTTCCACAGCGCGACGAGCAGCTTGCGCGCCAGAGCCACGATCATGACGCGTCTGTTGCGGCCGCCGACGGCCTTGGCTCGCTCGTGAAACCACAACGTCAAGGCGGACTTCGGCTGGTGCCTCAGCCATAGCCAACTGAGCTGGATCATTGTTGTACGAAGTCGCGCGTTTCCGGCCTTCGAGACGCCCTGCTCCCGGGCAATGGTTCCGCTCTGCCAGGGCGTTGGAGCCAGCCCGGCGTAAGAGGCGAGTTGCCTTCGGTTGGCGAAGTGCCGGAAGAGCCCTTCGGACCACAGGACCATGGCGAATTCCGGACCGATGCCCCTCAACGCCTGGAGGACCGCCGGCGGTGACTGCGATACCTTGGCCTGTGCTGCGAGAAGCGCATCACGCTGCGTCTCCACCATCCTGATCTGTTCCAGAATGAGCTCCAGTCGGTCTAGTTCCCGGCTGAGACGCTGCTTCAGGCAGGCCGGGAGCGGACGTCTATCGCCAGTTCCAAGTGCCTCCAGGCGTTGACGCCGGTCCTGCCGAACCGGCTCGTAGTCCCTGATGCCCTGCGCGAAGAGCAGCCCCTTGATGCGGTTGACGTGCTCGACCCGTTCGGCGATCAGGGACCGGCGCTCACGGCTAATCTGCCGACGGTCCTCTGCCTCTGGCGTGGGCGCCTTCACTATGGCGCAGACCCGCGGCTCGCCGCGTTTGTAGGCGAGCAAGGCTCTGACGAGAGCCTCGCCGTCGATCCCATCCGTCTTGGCACGTCGCCGACGGCGCGAAGTGGCTATGGAAGCCGGGTCCACGACATGGCTCTCGATGCCGGCGTTCCGAAGAGTGCGATGGATCCAGAACCCGTCCAGGCCAGCCTCATGGATCACGATCAGGCGGTACGATTGTCCGGTACGCGCCATGCTCTTCGCCTGCAGCTGGGAGAATCTCGCGAGTAGGCCTGCGATATCCCCGCTCCGTACCTGGTGTCTGGACATCTTCTCCCCGCCGCCGGGCGACAACGACGTGATCAGCCAGGTTGATCGGCTGAGTTCCAGCGACACGAAAACTGCACTCAGATCAGTGCGGACCGCAGCCCGCTCTTCGGAAAGGTGTTCGATCGATGACATGGTTGCCCCCTACAGAGTCATGTTGCGACACCACTCTGAAGGGGTGGGTCGCGACCTACCCCATGGGATCTTCAACCTCGATCGACATCTCAGCCGGAGGCCCGACCTCAAACAACGCCGCGATGCAGCGCTCGCAGATTGGCGTCAGCTGGCAGCCTGTGGTCAAGCAAACCGGCCGTTGACAGGCCGGTTCCGGATCGGTCTGACAATGCCTCTGAAATCGCGGAATGGATTACGCGTTCGGCCAGCCTGACGGCGCGAACCGGATGCGCACCGAATTTGCTCTGACAATGCCCAATCAGGCATTAGAACTCTCGTGAAATGAACAAGATGAGCGACGCCAGAATTTTCTTTTCCTATGCCCGTCGAGACAAGACGCGAGCAGAAGAGATCTATGAAGCCCTGGCAGCGGTCGGCCTGACGGTCTACCGCGACACGGAGGATATCCTGCCAGCCGAAGACTGGCGCGGGCGTCTGAAGGGACTGATCACCCAGGCCGATGGCATCGTCTTTGTGATGTCACGCAACTCGGTCCGTTCAGAAGTGTGTTCCTGGGAAATCGAAACTGCGGCCGGGCTGAACAAAAGAATCATTCCTGTAGTTATTGACGATGTCGAGAATTCGCTCGTACCGCCGGAAATCGAGAAACTGAACTACATCTTTGCCACGCCCGGCAGAGATCTCGATGCGGCAATCCTGCTGGTTCGGGATGCTTGCACAACCGACATCGACTGGGTTCGGAACCATACGAAATTCGGTGAACGCGCCCATGAATGGAATCGAGCAGGGAAATCGCCGAGGACCCGTATCCTGCGGGGAGATGAGCTATACGAGGCCGAGACATGGCTTTCCGTTCAACCCGGTACCGCGCCAACGCCGACTGCTCTGCACCGTGAGTGGATCGCTTTCAGTCGCGCCGCGGCGAACCGGCGACAACGGAACTGGCTTGTCGGTGCATTCTCAATAGCGGCGCTTTCGATTGGCCTCGGCATATTCGCGGAGTTCAACCGGCAGGTTGCCGCCGAGCAACGCGACCGGGCAGAGACAATCCTGGATCGCGGAAGCCAGACCGCAAACGACCTTGTGTTCGATCTTGCGCAGAGATTTCGGGACCGCGAAGGCATTCCCCAGGAACTGGTGCGAGACATCCTGGAACGCTCGCGCGGACTCGTCGATCAACTGGCGCTGGAAGGCGAGAACAGGCCTGACCTGCTGCGAAGCAAGGCGGCTGCGTTGACGGAGATGTCGGTGACCCTGGCGCGGCAGGGCGCACTTGACGCCGCCCTGTCGGCGGCAAGCGATGCGGCTTCAGGATTCGCGGCGCTGTCGGCGGCAGAGCCCGAAAAGGAACAATGGCGGATGGACAGGGCTGCCAGCCTGGACCGGCTGGGGGATATCCTGCTGTCGCTCGATCGCAGGTCCGAGGCTGAAGCGGTCTATGCCGAGAGCCTCGCCCTGAACCGGGATCTGGTTCTTGCACGGCCCGATGACCCGGCGCTCGGCCTGAATCTGGCCGTCGCGTTCGAAAAGATCGGCACGCTGGCCTTGCAGGACAAGGACGTCGATGGAGCGTTGAAAAACTACGGCCGGGCATTGGCGTTGCGCGAAAGGCATGAACCGGATGGCCGCGGCCTCGCCGTCGTGCTGGAAAAGATCGGACAGGCACACCTGGCTCGGGAGGCCGCCGAGGCGGCGGAAGAGGCCTATGTGCGCAGCTTGTCGATCACCCGGACACTTTCGGCCCGGGATCCGTCGAACACCAGGCTTTCGCGCGACCTGTCGGTGATAAACCAGAAGATCGGAGAGCTTCGGCTTCTCCAGGATGACACGGAAGGTGCGCTCACTTTCTTCCAGGCAGATGCGGAGATTGCGCGGCGGCTCTATCAATCCGATCCAGGCCGCATCGAGTGGGCCGAGGACCTGGTGGTCAGCGAGGACCGGTTGGGCCAGGTCTACTGGCGCGTCGGCGCGGTGGCGGAAGCCGAGGCGCGGTTTTCGAGGGCCTACGAAGTCGCACGCTCCATTGCCAACGCCGCCACGGGCCGCACTGTCCAGCTTGATGCCGCGTCACGCGCAGCGCAGAAGCTGTCGCTGGCGCGGTTTAGTACCGGCGACTCCGGGGGCGCGCTCAAGACCGCCGAAACGAATGCAGATGACCTGCGCCAGTCCGGCGAACTCGCCGGGAACCTGGCCGCCGCACTCAACAATGTTGCCTGGTACGCCCTGTTCGCGGGCGATCCGGCCGGAGCCCTGGCGGCGGCCGAGGAGGCCACGGCGCTCCAACCGGACAACGAATCCTTCGCCCTGAACCGCGCTCATGCCCTGATGTTGTCGGGAAGGACCGGGGATGCCCGGGAGATCTATCTGAAGCATCGCGGCAAGGTCGTCGGCGGCCGCGAATGGCCGCTGCTGGTGTCTGACGATTTCAGCGTTCTGCGAGAGCATGGGATCGAACGCGGGCTGATGCGCGAGATTGAAGACCGGCTGGAATTGAACTAGAGCAGCTCCGTCTGGCCTCACCGGCGCCGACAGGCGGCAGCCGTGAGTTCCCCGTATATCGGCACCCGTTCGACACATCAGAAACGGAATCCGGAGCAGCGCCCATGCCGGCCTTTCGAACATTCGCCTCATCCATGCTTGCCGTTGTGGGCATTCTGCTTTCTGCACAATCCACCAGAGCCGATCAGCATGACATGATGGAGGGTTGGCTGTGGGGGATACTCTGGCAGTACATGGAGACGGAACAGCCACCAGCGGCGGATCCGCGTTACCCGGTGTTCCTGAGCGATATCGAATCGCAGCGGCAGCTGGGTCTCCTTGAAGCCAATTACGGACCCTACCGGGGCGAACCGGAACTTCCGAACAAGTGCTTCTACTACGGTGATGGCGGGAACCTGATTTCGGTCTCCGACGACTTCCTGGACGCATATGTTTCCCGTGGTTTCTCGAAGGAGACAATGTGCATGGGTCTGCTGAGCGGAATCCGGTTCAACCCGGAGACCGGTCAACGGCTCGCGACCGTAGTCATGGTCGACCTGAAGGAGGTCCAGTCTCCGGACTATTTCGGTGAGCCCGGCCCGATCACCGAAGAGATCCCTGTCGAACTGCCAGGCTGCTTTCACCGCGGCCTGCCCCTGGTCGATTGCCGCTTCGCCCATCACCCCATCACCGGCGCGCCGATGAAACCCGCCGATACCGACCGGATCGCAGAAGCAGGCGCGAAGGCTCTGGCGGCCGGCCGGAAGTTGATTGCAGAAGGAAAATACAGCCGTCCCTGCGCAGCAGGGGATGCTGCCCGTCCGCTCGAGGACGAAAGCTGCTACACCACCGGCAGCGAAGGCGTCAGGGGCTACCTGCCTTGGGAATATCGAGTGAATGCGCTTCACCCGCAGATGGTCCCCCTGGGCGGCTTCTACCGGTTTGATCCGGCTTTCAGTGAAGGCTTCGCCTACGCCATCATGGCCGACGGCGCAGCCGGACCGTCGGCATCCATGGACAGCGTGAACCTTGTCCTGAGCGGAAAGAACCGTGCGACAAGCGCAAGCCTCAACGCATTGATTGTCGCCGCAAGAGACCGATAAATCAGCATTGCCGAAGACAATGTCAGAGCAAATTTGATCGGCGCGTTCCTCCCCTGTTTCACACCGACTTGGGCCAGCAGTAGCCGCCAGTCTGTGAGCGCGAACTTATGGCAGTTCACCTGCGGATGCCCTCTTTGAACGTCCATTATGAAATTGACCAGCCCCCAGCGATTGGTCCGGGTGGAATGTTAGTGCATGGGCGGCTTTGCCGCCAAGCCGGCCGGCTGGTGAAGCGGAGCGGAGCCTGACGGCCAGCCTGGCGGAATGATGACCTCCGGCGCCGGTGGTCGGTAGCCGAGACGGCTGTGCGGTCGGATCGTGTTGTAGTGACGGCGCCATTGTTCGATGACCACCTGCGCCTCCTTCAGCGTGTAGAAGATTTCCCCGTCGAGCAGCTCGTCCCGGAACCGGGCATTGAAGCTCTCGATAAAGCCGTTCTCCCAGGGTGACCCCGGCTCGATGAACGCCGTTCTGGCGCCCACCGCTGATATCCAGCGCCGCACGGCCTCGGCGACGAACTCGGGGCCATTGTCGGAGCGAACGAAGGCCGGTGGACCGCGGAGAATGAACAGGTCCGTCAGGACGTCGATCACATCGACCGACGAGAGCTTCCGGCGAACCCGGATCGCCAGGCTCTCGCGCGTGAACTCGTCCAGCACGTTCAAGGTCCGGAAGGTCCGGCCATCATGTGTCCGGTGGTGGACGAAGTCATAGGACCAGACATGGTTGGGCCGTTCTGCCCGCAGCCGCATGCAGGATCCGTCGCCCAGCCACAGCCGCCGCCTCTTCGGCTGCCGGGCCGGTACCTTCAACCCCTCGCGCCGCCAGAGGCGCTCGACCCGCTTGTCGTTGATCTGCCAGCCGGCCTCCCGAAGCAAGGCCGCGATCCGGCGATAGCCGTATCGGCCATACTGACGGGCCAGCTCGATCATGTCCGCCACCAGCCGGGCCTCGTCATCACGTCCACGCGGGAGATGGCGCTGCGTGGAGCGGTGCTGGCCGAGAACCCGGCAGGCCCGGCGCTCCGATATCCGGAGACGCCGGCGGACATGATCGATGCAACGTCGGCGACGCGAGGGGCTCAGAAGTTTCCCTTCGCAGCTTCACTCAGAATCTGCTTGTCCAGGGTCAGGTCGGAGACCGCCCGGCGCAGCCGCTCGTTCTCCTTCTCGAGCTCCTTCAGACGCCGCAGCTGATCGCCGCTCATGCCGCCATATTCCCTGCGCCATCGGTAGAAGGTGACTTCGCTGATACCCAGCTGCCGGATCGCATCCGCCATCGACATGCCCTGGCTGTGCAGGACGTCCGCCTGGCGGAGCTTGCCCACGATCTCCTCAGGCTTGTGACGCTTCCTTGCCATCTTTGATCCTCCTTGTTCCAAAACATCAGGATGGACCAATTCAATGGGGGAGGCTCA